>NZ_JANPLK010000073.1 GCF_031426495.1 Gemmatimonas sp.
ATTGGCGCGTTACCGTGGATGGCAGGCCGGTGTCCACGTACATGGTGTCGCCGGTGTTCATCGGTATCGATCTGCCGGCGGGGCAGCACACCATCGCCGCGCGCTACACGATGGCCACCACCAAGTGGATGTTGTTGGGCATGGGGCTGGTGGTCCTCGTGGGAGTGCTGGTGCTGCGCGACCGGCTCGACGCCCTGCCGCGCCGCCTCGTCACTTCCGCGACGTAGGCGTCGCCTCGGCGTCGACGTCGGCTTCCCACGCCGCCAGCAGCGCCCTCAGCTCCCGCACGATGGTCGGGTGGCTCGCCGCCACATCGTGCCGCTCACCGATATCACGCGGCAGATCGAACAGCAGCAGGTCGTCGCCGTCCACCAACAGTTTCCAACGGCCGCGACGCACCGCCCGCTGTTGCCGCTCACGGGTGTCGATGCGCCAGAAGAGCGGACGTTCGGCCAGTGTCGCGGCGCTGGTCCGGCCGGCCAGCGTCGGTACAAGGTCGCGCCCTTCGAAGTTGGCGGGAATCCGCGTGCGCGCGGCGGTGAGCACGGTGGCGGTGAGATCCATCGTGATGCCCGGCGTGCTCACAGTGCGCCCCGCCGGCAGCACCGACGGCCACCAGAAGATGGCGGGCACGCGGATGCCCCCCTCCCAGAGCGTGTCCTTGCGATGGAACAGCGGGGCGTTGTTGGACAACCACTCGCCGCCGTTGTCGTTCGTGAAGATCACCAGCGTATTCTGCTCGATCCCGCGCTTCCTGAGCGTGGCCATGATGGTGCCGATGCCACCGTCGGCGTGTTCGAGCATGGCGATGTAATCGGCGCGGGTGGCGGGAATGGAATCGGCGGGACTCTGAAAGCGCCCATTGTTCGCGGCGCGCGTGGGATGCCCCGGACGCTGAAACGGCCAGTGCGCAGCATTGTACGCGACCTCGAGAAAGAAGGGCTGCGTGGCGTTGTTCTCGATAAACCGCACGGCGCGTGACGTGATGAGGTCCGTCATGTAGCCGGTGTCGCTCACTGCGACGCCGTTCTCTTGCAGATCATGCAGGCCGTCGCCGCCGCGGGTATGCGTGTAGAAGTCGATGTACCCGGCGAGGAAGCCGTAGAAGTAGTCGAAGCCGTGCGTGTTGGGTGAATACTCCGGGAGATAG
>NZ_JANPLK010000074.1 GCF_031426495.1 Gemmatimonas sp.
GCGCTTTCGAAGTCACCGGCGGACCGGTTCCCCAGCTGCGGGGCGTTTGCAGACGCGCTGTCGGCGGGCGCCCTGGGTACGGGCGCGCATGCAGAGCGAGGGGCGAGTGGTGCGACGCCCGAAGGTGCCCCAACGAGTCGCGCGCCAGGCGGACGGCGCGTCGTCGCGATTGGCGGCGTGTTCGCACTCGGTGCGGTTGTCATTGCTGGTGCCGTGTTATTCCGACGTGTGCCGAGCAGCGCGCCGGCGAATGTCACCGTGCGCGAGTCGACGACTGCGGGCGACACCGCTTCGGCTTCCGAGCGATCCCTCGTCGTGCTCCCCTTTACCTCGGTGGGCGGCGACACCGCCAACAGCTACTTCGCGGCCGGTATCGCGGACGAATTGAGCAGCGCACTCACGCAAATCCCGGGGCTGCGTCTTGCCGGTCGCGCATCGGCCGCGCGGGTCAAGCTGCAAGGCGGTGGCGCGCGCGAGATCGGCAGTGCGCTGAAAGTGGCGGCCGTGCTCGACGGCTCGGTGCGCCGCTTCGGTGATCGCATCCGCGTCTCGGCGGAGCTGACCAGCGCGAGCGATGAACGCGTGCTCTGGAGCCAGACATATGAGCGAGCGCTGGCCGATGTGTTCGCGGTACAGGACGAGATCACTCGGGAGATCGTGTCAGCGCTGCAGGTGCGGCTGACCTCGACGAGCGGCGCGCGCGGCATGAGTGCACGCGGCGGTACCACCAACCTCGAAGCGTACGATCTCTATCTCCGCGCGTTGCCGCTCTACAAGGGGCGCGGCATCGGGATGCTCAAGGCCGAGCAGTACCTTCAGCAGGCTATCTCGCGCGACCCGAGTTATGCCCGCGCATACGCGATGCTCGCATCGACGCTCCTGGCGCAACCGTACTTTGTCGCCGTCAGGCCGCGTGACGTGGCGGAACGCGGGCAGGCCGCCGCGATGCGGGCAATTGCGATCGATGATTCGCTGGCGGATGGGCATCAAGCCCTCGCGCACGCGCATGCCGAAGCGAATGAGTGGAGCGCGGCGCGGCGCGAGTACGAGCGCGCCATTGCCCTCGACCCCCGGTTTGTGGAAGCACACTACCGAATGGGAGAGCTGTTGTATCGGATGGGCCTCCCGCGGGAAGCGCTCGGCTTCTTCGAAGCAGCGAATCGACTGGATCCGTTGTATGCGCAGAACAACGCCTACCGCAGTCTTACGATGGCGATGATTGGACGCGTCGACGAGGCGATCGCCGTCGCCCAACGTGCGATGGCATTGGATCCGGAGCATCTCACCGTCAACCAGTGGTATGCCAACGTGCTGGAGCTCGCGGGGCGTCGCCAGGAGATGGCGGCACAGGCGCGCCGACTGATCGACCTGCCGGGCGTGACCCTGGCGCGCATCGGCCAAGCAGCGGGGATCCTGGGCCGTTCCGGTGCGCGCGACGAAGCACGCGCTCTGCTGCGCCGTATCGAGGCGCTCCCAGCCGGCACTCTCGAGCGCGAACCGGCACTTATCTACGCGCGACTGGGGCTCGACGATCTTGGGGGCGCGATGACGGCAATGGAATCAGCGGCGCTGACTGACCCGCAGCGTGTGGTGGCGTACGGCCTGCTCGGTATTGCGTATGACCCCCTGCGCGCCGATCCACGTTTCGCAGCGGTGCTGCGTCGACTCAATCTCGATGTCGCGCGCCTGACGCTGCCCGACGGCGGAAGGTCGCGGTGACGCCGCGCGAAGGGACTCGATGGAACCCGTCACTGTTCCTCCCCAAACTTTCGCCGGCGTGCCGAGACTCAAGCCCGTGTCGGGGCGATCACTTCCGCACCATCTCCATGACGTAGAAGTCGCTTTTCAGTTCCGTCATCACGAAGTAGACCAATCCGTTCCCAATCGATGGCAGTCCCGACGTCCACAAGCGCAACCGGGGCACGTCGAAGCGCAACACAGCTCGCGGCGTTTCCGTCGGCCGCTCCGCTGTCGAACAGCAGGAGAATGTGCGGATGCCGCAACGCCGCGGTAGTCATGATCTCCTGCATAAACCGCTCGGCACCGAGCACGGCGGCGAGCTCCGGCTTGAGCAACTTGAGCGCAACTCAGGACGCAAGCGAGCTACCGTGCGCGCGTCCGCGCCACCGGTTCAGCGATCAGGAAATCGGCGGGAATGCCAAAGAGTGCGCGCAGTGCCAGTAGCTGCCGCATGGACAAAGCGCGTTGCCCGCTGAAGAACTGACTCACCCGTGCACGGCCGCCCATGACATCGGCAAGTTCCGCGCGCTTCATCCCGCGTTGCTCGAGCATGAAAGTCACCACCTGCTGCGCCGTAACGGCGCCGCCTGGAAGCGGATGATGCTTCCGGTCAAAATCTTCAACCAGCACACTGAGAAACTCGATGCGTTCCTCCGCGCGTGACCCTTCTTTCGGATGCTTGTCCAGCAGCCGACGCAGCTCGGCAACCACCACGTCGTACTCTTTCTCATTACGAATGAGATGTGGCGTACTGAAGTCGAGTGCAGCGGTCATCGCGTATCTCCCCGGTCTCTAAAGACTATCGCCCTTGGTGCGGCGATCATACTCGGCATGTGTCATGACGTCCCGAATGAACAACATGTTCAGTCGATACCGAATGCTCGCGGAGATCCGATATTTGTTTCCACCAACGTCAAAGATGACGACGTTGTTCGGCAGGAAGTCCACATTGCTACCGAACAACCGCTTGAGGTCAGCCGGGTCAGCAAATTCGCTCGACTCAATCAGCTTGCACCACACCTTAAGCGGCACGAGCGCACGCGGATGTTTTTGTGCAAACAGTCGCAGCGATTTCCACGCAATCACCCGCATGTCGGTTCCAACCCCTCGCGGGCGATGTGTTTCCAATTTGGAAACGCGGTTTGCGAAAGTCAAGTCGCGACCTGCAGCGGTCCGATGGCAGGAATGTGCGCGAGTGACGCGACGCACATGTTACCATTTCCCCGCGACGCAGCTCTCCATCATGCAATACGATGCTCACCACGATTGACCGGCTCTCGGCCGATCACATAGTCCACGTCATTCAGAATGTTTTAGAAGCACGCGATCATTTCGCGCGAATTGCCGCCGTGCGCGCGGCGACTTCGCGCCCCCAGTTCTGCACGAGGATCACCTGCACCTCCTCGCCCGCGTGGCGCAGCATCAGGAACTCGGAGCCGTCTGGCGACACGTCCCAGTTCGGGTGCGACGGATTGGTGCTGTAGCTGCCCGTGGCGCCGCCAGCGCCGCTGCGATGTACGCACGCGCGACCCGTCGGCAGGCCGTCGATGAATGCGCGGTGCACATATCCACGGTACGCGCGGGCGCAGTCGCCGCCCCCACCACGTCGCGCCCGAGCGCGTTATCGCGGGCGACGAACACGCGCGACATGCCACCACCACCGAGCTCGCGCTCGAGGGTGTAGTCGGCGCCGAGCGTGGCTGGAAGTTGCGCGCGGAGATCGATCATTTGTGCGTGCCCGCCAGCGTCATCACGCAGTCACCGCTTGGCCTTCGACAACAACTCGCTGAACCAATTTTCCACGTACACGTCGGTGGCCGCTTTTATCACTTGGCCGCTCCGTCGACGGCGGTTTTCAGACGCGTGATGAAGTCGGGAATGAAGCGGAGATACCGCGAGCCGGTTTGCTCCGGGCCTTGCGAGTAGATGATGCCACCGTTCCAGGACGCGCGATTGGACCACCCGGGCGTGTCGACAAAGCGGGGATCGCGAGCCCAGAGGCGCGGAGCGCCGATAAGCGCGCCGCTCACGCGATCAAAACGCGCCGCGAACCACGTCACGCCCGACCGGTAGAGCAATTCAGTGGGCGAAAGCCAGATCGGTTCCACCCCGCCGACTGCCACTTGCTGCTGCTGGGTGCCGCGCGGATAAGGCCCGGTCAAAAGCTGATTGGTTTGCGATGTATGCCAGGCGAGTCGCGTGCCGTCGGGGGAGCGCGTCATGAAGATCGCATCCTTCGACACAGTGTCGATGCGCACCGAGCGACCGGACAACGTGAGGCGAAAGACTGTCGGGTTGCGACTGTCGCGCGCGAGGATCGTCGAGTCATCGCTGAAGTCGAGGGCATCGAGGGCATCCTGGTCGCCAACGCGCCGCATGAGCGTGTCCGGAGCGCCAGACGCGTCGGGCGAACCGATCAGCAGCGTCGCACCGGCATCGTTATCCACGCGCACCACGATCCGATCGCTACGCGGGTTCCAGAGCGGCATCCGGATGATCGGCGCCCGGAGCCACACCTGCATGAGGCCACTACGTAAGTCGTAAATGCGCAGCTCGTCTCCCTCGGACGTGGCCACCACGGCGGCCAGGCGTTTCCCGTCGCGGGAGAGATCGAACCGAAGAAACGGACCGCGCGCCATCGGCAGCGGTACGGCGTCAACCCCTTCGCGACGCACCACCATCGTCGCCAGCCGCTCATCACCAGCCGGTGCGAAGCCCAACAGTCCATTCGTCGAGATGTCGAATTGCGCGATGCCATTTACATCGCGACTCACGCCGCGCACCAGCGACACGGCCCGACCCAGTTGACGCGTGCGCGCGTCATACGTAGCCCCGCGGAGCGTACCGTCGAGCGACACGTAGATCATGTAGACGCCGTCGATGAGTCGGAATGCCGACCCCGACACCGCTCTCCCCGCTTTGCCGTCTTCATTCGTGGTCGTCAGGGGAAACACGTCACCTGACACGGGATCGATCAGCGTGACCGTCTCG
>NZ_JANPLK010000075.1 GCF_031426495.1 Gemmatimonas sp.
CCTTCGCAGACGACACGAGTGATGCGTCTACTGAAATGCGTATTCCGGCGCAAACCGGCCAGGCATTCCGGTTGAATCCGGCCAGGCATTCCGGCGGAATCCGGCCACCGATTCTGGGTGAATCCGGCCACCCTTTCCGGCGGAATCCGGCCAGGGGGACGGCGGTGTTGGTGCGGTAAACGGCGTGGGATCCCTCTCCGCGTGATTCGTGCGTCCTTCCGGGACTTTCACCGGAGTGACCGCGTGCCCCGCGACAGGATCCCGATGCGAATGATTCGAGATGTACTCCGCCTTCGGTTCGAGGCGGGCCTGAGCGAACGCCACGCGGCGCGCAGTCTTGGCGTGCCGCGCACGACGGTGCAGGACTACTGCGCGCGCTTTGGGGCGAGCGGCCTCACGTGGCCGCTCGCGGCGGCGCTGACCGACGGGGCGCTGGAGCAGGCGCTCTTCACGCGCGCGATCGTGCCCGCGCCGGCGGGTCGGCCGCTCCCCGACTGGGCGCAGCTCGCGCAGGAGAAGAAGCGGAAAGGCGTGACCCTGCTGCTGCTCTGGCAGGAGTATCGCCAGCGCGAACCGACCGGCTACAGCTACAGTCAGTTTGCGGAACGCTATCGGCAGTGGCGTGACACGATCGACCCCGTGATGCGCCAAGAGTATGTGGCCGGCGAGCGGCTCTTTGTCGACTATGCAGGGCTGACGGTCGACCTCGTCGATGCCGCGACGGGCGAGATCCGCGAGGCGCAGATCTTCGTCGCGGCACTCGGCGCGAGTAACTACACGTTTGCCGAAGCGACGTGGACCCAATCGCTGCCCGATTGGATCGCGTCGCACGTGCGCATGATGGAGTTTTTCGGGGGCGTCCCAGCCTTGCTCATCCCGGACAACCTCAAGGCGGCCGTGACGTACGCGTCGTACTACGCGCCGGAAATCAACGCGACCTACGCCGAGTTCGCGACGCACTACGGCACAGCGGTCTTACCCACGCGCGTCGCCGCGCCGCGCGACAAAGCGAAAGTGGAAACGGCGGTGCAGATCGTCGAGCGCGAACTACTCGCGCCCCTCCGTCATTCCCGCTTCACGTCGCTGGCCGAGCTCAATGCCGCGCTACGGGAGCGTCTGGAGCGGCTCAACGACCGCCCGTTTCAGAAGCTGCCCGGGACGCGTCGCTCGCTCTTCGAGGCCACGGATCGCCCGGCGCTCCGCCCGCTGCCGGCGACACGCTACGAGTACGCGGAGTGGCGCACGGCGAAGGTGAACATCGACTATCACATCGCGGTGGAGAAGCACTGCTACAGCGTCCCGTATACGCTGGTGCGCGCCACCGTCGACGTGCGCCTGACATCGACGATGTGCGAGATCTTGCACCAGGGCCAGCGCGTCGCGGCGCATGTGCGACGCGCGAGCGCGGGCGGCTACTCCACGGATCCCGCGCATCGGCCCAAGTCGCACACGCGGCATCTCGAGTGGACGCCGTCGCGGCTGGTGCACTGGGGCGAATCCATCGGCGTCGCGACGGGCGCGGTGGTCGCCCACATCCTCGAACACAAGCCGCATCCGGAGCAAGGCTATCGCGCCTGTCTCGGCCTGCTGTCGCTCGGGAAGCGCTACGGCGAGGCGCGCCTCGAGGCCGCCGCGCAGCGGGCGCAGGCGACGGGCGCGATGACGTATCGCTCGCTGCACTCCATCCTCAAGCTCGGCCTCGATCACACCCCACCTGACGCGATCGAGCCCACCACCCACCTCCCGGCCACGCACGACAATGTGCGCGGGGCCGGCTATTACGCGGAGTCGGCGGCGTCCGCGGACACCACCACACTCTCCCTCTTCGTCGGAGTCGACTGACATGCTCGCCCAACAAACCACCGACCTGCTGCATCGCTTGAAACTGCCGGCGATGGCGGAGGCCCTCGACGAACAGCGGCGACAGCCCGATGTCGTCTCGCTCGATTTTGAAGATCGTCTCGCCCTCCTCTTGGAGCGCGAACACGTCGCGCGCGAGAATCGACGGCTCACGCGGCTGCTGCACCTCGCGCGACTGCGTCATAGTGCGTCGATCGAGGATGTGAACTTTCGCGTGAAGCGCGGGCTTGACAAATCGCAGCTCTTGCGACTCGCGACGGGCGACTGGATCCAGCAGCACGGCGTGCTGCTCATCACCGGACCGACCGGTACGGGTAAGTCGTGGCTCGCCTGTGCGCTGGGGCATAGTGCGTGTCGGCACGGCTACCTCGTGCGGTATCTCCGCCTGCCGCGCCTACTCCCAGAGCTCGCGATCGCGCGCAGCGACGGCACGTACAGCAAGGTGCTCGCGCAACTCGGCAAGGCGGATCTCTTGATCCTCGACGACTGGGGACTGGCCCCGATCGGCGATCGTGAGCGTCGGGACCTCCTGGAAATGATCGAGGACCGCACGGGCCGTCGGGCGACGCTGCTCACGAGCCAAGTGCCCGTCGAGCACTGGCACGAAGGCGTCGGGGACGCCACCTTCGGCGACGCCATCATGGATCGCCTGGTCCATCACGCGCATCGCATCACGCTCACCGGAGGATCCCTGCGTAAGCTCGGCGCGCACCCCGCGACGGACACTCCAGCACTCTAATCCCACTCACCGATCCCACGCCCGCTCCACCACACGCGACACCACGGCACGCTGGCCGAAATGGACCGGAAGCCATGGCCGAATTGATTCAGAATCCCTGGCCGAATTGAATCGGATTAGCTGGCCGCTTTGACCGGAATACGCACTGAAAAGCACAAACTGTCGTGGATTACGAAGATGTGGCTCCCGCTGCCGTCACGGGCCTTCGAGGAGACCGTCTGCGAGGCGCTGAAGTCGGTGGGGACGGTTATCGCTGTCGATGAGCCGGATCGCCCGTTGCCCCGGTTGGGTGCACTCCGTCTCCGTCTCGGTCCGACGTGGCGCGAGGAGCTTACCGAACTCCTGCTGCGAGCGCGGCTCATCGTCGTCGTCGTCGGGACCTCCCGTGGTGTTCGGTGGGAATTGGAACATGTCGCACAACGCCACCTTGCGAAGACAGTGTT
>NZ_JANPLK010000076.1 GCF_031426495.1 Gemmatimonas sp.
CCCCCTGTGTCAGGATAGTTGTCGCATGAGCGGTGCAAACGCATCGCCCATGTCGATCACCGGTCGGGGGTATGGAGTTGGTTCGCATGCAAACGTACAGTGCCGCCTTTAGGGCGCGGGTGGTGCAGCGGTTGATGGGCCCGCGCGCGGTCAGCGCGAATCGGTTGGCCGCGACGGTGGGCGTGTCGCAAGAGACCCTCTCGCGATGGCTGCGCCACGCCCGTAGTGTAGAGGGCATGACCGCACCGAAGAAGCGGACGCCGCGCTGGACCGGCGCGGACAAGCTGCGCGTGGTGCTCGCGGCCGAGGGGTTAGAGGACGAGGCGCTCGGCGCGCTGCTGCGGCAGGAAGGCCTGCACGCGGCGCAGCTCGCGGAGTGGCGCGCGGCCGCCGAAGCCGCGCTGGGTGCGCCGGCGCCGCGTCGCCCGTCGGGGCCGTCGCCCGAGGCGCAGCGGATTGTGGCGCTGGAGCGTGAGCTCCGGCGCAAAGAGGCCGCACTCGCCGAAACCGCCGCGCTCTTGGTGCTCAAAAAAAAAGTCCGAGCGATCTGGGCGGACGAGGACGATACCACGGACCCGAGGCGCGGCGCATGATCGTCGCACTGATTGAGGAGGCCGTGGGAAGCGGCGCGCGACGCACGCGGGCGTGTGCCGTGGTGGGCCTCAGCGTGCGCACGGTGGAGCGCTGGCGCGGGCCGCATCCACAGGATGC
Organism: Gemmatimonas sp.; assembly: GCF_031426495.1. Taxonomy (NCBI): domain Bacteria; kingdom Pseudomonadati; phylum Gemmatimonadota; class Gemmatimonadia; order Gemmatimonadales; family Gemmatimonadaceae; genus Gemmatimonas; species Gemmatimonas sp. The sequence continues at coordinate 712 of NZ_JANPLK010000076.1, forward strand.
GCGGCACGGCCCGCGGTCGACGCCGGCCAATGCCTTGACCACCACCGAGCGCGCCGACGTCCTCGCGCTCGTGAACAGCCCCGCGTATCGGGACGCGTCGCCGCATCAGATCGTGCCGCAACTCGCCGACACGGGCGTGTTCGTGGCGTCGGAATCGACGATCTATCGCCTGCTGCGGGAGGAGCGCCAGCTCGCGCATCGCGGCCGCGCGCACGCGCCGGTGCGACGCGAGGTGCCCGCGCATCACGCGACGGGACCAGCGCAAGTGTGGAGCTGGGATATCACGTACCTCCAGAGCCCGGTGCGGGGCCTCTTCTGGTATCTGTACCTGATCATGGACATCTGGAGCCGCCGCATCATGGGATGGGCGGTCTACCCGACGCAA